>NZ_JBIAVW010000002.1:502167-540885 GCF_042894785.1 Streptomyces sp. NPDC001502 | reverse complement strand
GCTCACGCGCGGTCAGCTTGCCCTTCGCGTGCTGGGTCTCGGTCGCACGGTCGCTGGGGCCGCGCCTGGCCTGCTCACGCAGGGAGTGCAGCTCGCTGATCCGGTTCCTCATCGTCCGGCCCCCCAGCCGTCCCCGACCTGCTGGACCACGAGGCACGACCACGTGAAGCCGCCGCCGCCCGTGAGGACGAGGGCGTAGTCGTCCGGCGCCAGCCGGTCCCCCGCTCCGAGGTCCGCGAGGTTGGCGACCAGGTCGCCGCAGCCCAGGTGCCCGGTTCGGGCGCCCAGGCGTACCGGCTCCACCGCCAACAGCTCCCGGATGGCCGGGAGGTACATCAGGTCAAGGACCTTCGGGCCGAGCCGGGGCAGGGCGACGCACCGGATACGCGGGTCGTCGGGGGCGAGACCCGCTTCGGACAGGGCTTGCAGCACCACCGTGCGCACGGCTTCCGGGCCGGTCTTGGCGAACCGGGCCATGCCGCCCGCCTCCAGGAACGCGCGTTTGGTCCGGCGGATGTCGACGGGCCGGCCGTGCGCGAGCGGCACGGGACCGAACGCGTCCGCCCCGCGGTACATCGACTCCATCTCGGGCGCGGCCAGCACGGCGTGGGCCACCAGGCGCAGCCCGCGCCCGGATCGTCCGAGAACGGCGGCGGTGGCGCCGTCCCCGTAGGCGACCTGGTAGTCGCCGCGCCAGCGGTCGAAGCCGGCGGGGTCGAACCGGTCCGCGGTGGTGATCAGGGCAGTGCTGAGCGAAGGGTCAGCGGTGAGGTAGGTGGCGGCGGTGTGCAGGGCCATCGCCCCGGCGTGGCACATCTGCTGGATGCCGAAGGGGATGGCCGCCGAGGCTCCCACCCGGTCGGCCACGTAGTGGGCCGGGGACCAGAAGTCATGGCCTTGGTGCCAGATCCAGTTGTGCAGCAGCAGGCTGATGCCGGTCGCCTCGACCTCTGCCAGGGCCAGGGCCCTGCGCCCGGCCGCTACGGCCATGTCGGGGGCCGACGTGTCGTACGAGACCGGTACTTCGATCACTCCGGCAGCTTCCGGGCCGTCCGGGTCGAGGACACCGTCGGCCACCAGCGCGTACGCGCTCTGGGTGGTGCTGGGCAGCCAGGTGGCCGCCGCCTCGACCGTCAGGTCGTCGCTGAAGCGCATCGCGGATTCTCCTGTCCTGGGCTTCGCTCATCGCCGCGCCGGCCCTTCCTGGGTCGCCGCACTTCGACAGACCGGCGGGAGGGGGCCGCAGATACACCTGTTCCGGGTGTACGCGGGGCGGCTGCCGGGGGCTCTGTGAGATGGGGCTCCGTCCGAGCCCCTGCGGAGAGCCATCGAGCGAGAAGGGCAGGCTCATGACGTCGAGGACGCGTACGGCGGCCGAACTGTGGGACGGCTGGCTGGAGATGTGGAACGAGGATCCGGGCGCGGCACACAAGATCATCGGTGCGGAGTACCGGCTGCATCTGCCCACGACCGGGGCGACGATCGACCCGGACACGATCCGGGACCCGGCCTCGATGGCCGACTGGGTCGCCGGCTTCACGGGCAAGTTCGAGGGGTTGCGTTACGAGACGGACCTGGGACCGGTGGTCGACGGTGAACTCGCGGTGTGCCGCTGGTTCGGCACCGCCACCTGCCTGGGGCGGACCGGGTGGCCGTCCGACGTGCCCGGCAAGCGGATCACCTGGGTCGGCGTCGACATCCTGCGCATCGTCGACGGCTGGATCGTAGAGGCCTGGACGCAGGGAGCGGAGACCGACGAGCGGCCGCCGTCCGCCGTGTGAAGCGGGGGGCGGTCGTCCGGCCGCCCCCTCCATGTCCGGGGGGCGGCCGACGACCGCCCCCCAGGGTGGGTGGCGCGTCGCGCGTCAGCCCGCCCAGCTCTCCACGGGGAGCGAGGCGACGCACGCCTTGGCCCAGGGCTCGTCCAAGTTCCACAGATCCATGGCCGCCATGTCATTCAGCATCATGCCCAGGGCAAGGAACCGCTTGACGGTGACGTCATCGGCGCCCGAGTTCTTCTGGATGGCATTCCACATTCGCCCGAACCCGGTTTGGACGGCCGCACGGATGTCCGGGTCGTCGGATGCGGCGAATCCATGCAGCTGGATCAGCAGAAAAAGCCGGTCGCGTACCAGGGAGCGGTATCGGTCGCCCATCGCGACGAGGGCATCTACGCCGGTCAAGCCGTCGGCCGACTGATCGAAGGACGCCACGACCAGGTTGAAGGAATTTTCGACGACGGAAATGAAGAGCCCTTTTTTCGTATCGAAGATACGAAACACGTAGGGCTGGCTGATTCCTGCCTTCCGAGCGATCGTCTCCACTGAAGTTCCGTAATAGCCCCCGTGCGAGAACTCCTCGGAGGCGATTTGCAGAATTTGTTTGCGGCGCTCGTCGCCCGTCATTCGTTCCATGGTCCACATGAAACCACGCGACGGGCTCAAATGTGACCCGCGGTGGCGAGATGGCCGTTGACTGAGTAGTTAGTCACTGCTACCTTACAGCTCGTAGCCAGCCCAGCGAAGGGAACGATCAGAGATGACCCAGACCGCAGGGGACGCGGTCCCCGCGAAGACCGTGGCGTCGCCACCCGAGTCACCGGAGGACCGGCGCCACCGCACACTCGTCTTCCTCGTCGTGTGCGCCGGCTTCGTCATGTCGAGCCTCGACATGATGATCGTCAACGTCGCGTTCCCGGCCCTGGAGGAGGACTTCCACGGCACGACCGCGGCGGCCCTGTCCTGGACCCTCAACGCGTACTCGATCGTCTTCGCCGCAGCGCTCGTGCCCGCCGGCCGGCTCGCGGACCGTTCCGGCCGCAAGGGCGGCTTCCTGCTCGGGCTCGGCCTATTCACCCTCGCCTCCGCGCTGTGCGCCGCGTCGCAGGGGGTGCCCATGCTGGTGGCCGCCCGGGTGCTGCAGGCCTTAGGCGCGGCCGCCATGGTCCCCACCTCGCTCGGTCTGCTGCTGGCCACCTATCCGCCGGAGCGGCGCGGTGGCGCCGTGCGGGCCTGGACCGCGGTGGGGGGTGTGGCCGCGGCGCTCGCCCCGATCGTCGGGGGCGCCCTGGTCAATCTCGACTGGCGGTGGATCTTCCTCATCAACCTGCCCTTCGGCATCGCCGCGCTGCTGGTCGGCCGACGGGTCCTGCCCACCGCCGCACAGCCCGAACGCGGCCCGCTGCCCGACCTGTTCGGTTCGGTCCTCATCGTCATCGCGGTCGCCGCCGCTTCACTGGCCCTCATCAAGGCGCCGGAGTGGGGCTGGAGCTCCGCACGTGTACTCGGCTGCTTCGCGCTGACCGTCGTCGGCCTCGCCGAGTTCTTCCGGCGCTCCGCCCGGCACCCCAACCCCGTGGTCGCGTTCTCGCTGTTGCGGGTGCGGTCCTTCAGCCTGGCGAACCTGACCGCGCTGGTCTTCAACTCCTGCTTCGGCGCGATGCTCTTCTCCTTCATGCTCTGGTGCCAGAACGTCCGGGGCTACTCCGCGCTGGAGACCGGGCTCGCCCTCGCGCCGGGCACCTTCCTGATGCCGGTGATGGCCATGGCCACCGGTCCGCTCGTGAAGAAGCTCGGCGCCGCCACCGTCGTCGTCCTCGGATGCGCCCTGCTCGCCGCCGGTGTCCTGTGGTGGGGCATCGCCGCGCAGAGCGAACCCGACTACGTCACCATGCTGCTGCCCGGCGCCCTGCTGACCCCGGTCGGCACCATTCTCGGCACCACCGCGCTGGTCGGCCTGGTCACCAAGGACCTGCCGCCGGCATCCTTCGCGACCGGCTCCGCCGTCAACATGATGGTCCGTCAGGTCGGTCTCGTCATCGGCATCTCGGTGTTCATCGCCGTGCTCGGCACCCCCGGCCCCGGCGCCGCCACCCTGGAGGCCTTCCGGCACGCCTGGTTCATCGCGGCCGGGATCGGCGTCCTGGCCCTGCTCGTCGGCCTGCTGCTCGCCAGGCGAACCGAGGCGGACGCCTCCTGAAGCCGCGCGGCGCCGCGTAAGGCCGCCCACCGACCGCCGCCTGGAGCCCGGAACCCCCGCCGGACTCCAGGCGGCTTCGCCGTGTTCACCACCGGCCGGCGCTCCTTTGCCGGCACGTCCTTGGACGTCACCTGTATCCACACGGCCGGCGACCGGCTCTGTACGGGCGTGAACCAACGACAGGCGAAGGGGACCCGGCCATGAAATTCGAGGGCGGACTGGGAGTGAAGGCGGTCACCACCTGGCTGCCCGGCACCACACAGACGACGAGGGACCAGGTCGCCGCGGGCCGCCTCACACCGGAGCGCGCCCAGCAGCTCGGTGTCACGGAGCTTCCCGTGACCCCCGACCTGGCCGCACCCGAGATGGCGGTACGGGCGGCCCGCACGGCCCTCGACCACGCGGGATGGGACCCTGGACGCATCGGCTTCCTCGCCCATGCACGGGTCTTCCACCAAGGGCACGAGAAGTGGTCGTACGCCCACTACATCGCGAACGAACTCGGCCTCCCGCCGACAGCGCTGCCGTTCGGGATCGAAGCCCTGTGCACCGGCGGCGCGACGGGGCTGCTGGTGGCCGCCACCCAGCTCCTGGGCGACCCTTCGCTGTCCGGCGCCCTGGTCACGACCGGCGAGCGCTACCACGCCCCGGCATGGGACCGCTGGAGCATGCACTCCGACATCGGATACGGCGACGGTGCCACCGCCGCGCTCCTGCACCGGCGCGACGGCGGCCCGGACGACCTGCATCTCCTGTCCCTGACCCACTCGACGGCCGGCCGGCTCGAAGGCATGGAGCGCGGGAACCGGCCCTTTTCCCAGCTGCCGATGCAGGACCGCACGACCTGGGAGACGAACGTCGAGCGCAAGGAGTTCTACGAGGCCGCGGGCAAGGACGTCTTCCCCGAGGCGGCCCGCGTCCACGTCCGCGCCTCCCTCGACCAGGCCTTGGACGAGGCCGGCCTGCATCCGCACGACCCGCGCATCCGGCTGTTCACGATGCCCCGCATGGGTCCGCGCCTCGTCGACGTGATGTACGGCTCCCTCGCGGGAGTGCTCAAGGCCGAGACCGTGCTGCTCGGCGGCAGGACGGGACACCTGGGCGCCGGGGACATGCTCGCGAACATGGCGGACATCGTCGGCCACCGCATGCTCCGGCCCGGCGAGTTCGCGGTGGTCGCGGGAGCGGGCGGCGGATTCACCTGGTCCACCGCGGTCGTCCAGTCCCCCGAGAAGTGACCGCGCCGGGCACCGAGCCCGCGTCCGCATACCCCGCGAGCAGCCCTCGCGGGCAGGAAGGCACGTACATGAACCACACGTCGTACCCGCGCGGCGCGCACCGGATGGTGGTGGGCATCAGCGGAGCCACCGGCATCGCCTACGGCATCCGCACCCTGCAGGTCCTCAAGGCGGCGGGCATCGAGACGCACCTCGTGATGTCGCGGTCCGCGCGGCTGACCCTCTCCTACGAGAGCGATCTGACGACCGCGCAGGTGCAGGAGCTCGCCGACTTCCACTACTCGCCGGAGGACGTCGGCGCGCCCATCGCCAGCGGATCCTTCCGGACCCGGGGGATGATCGTGGCCCCCTGCTCCGTGAAGAGTCTCGCGCAGATAGCCGTCGGCACCTGCGACACCCTGCTCGCGCGGGCGGCCGACGTCACCCTCAAGGAGCGCAACCGGCTCGTCCTCATGGTCCGGGAGACCCCGCTGACCCTCACCCACCTGCGCAACATGACGACGGTGACGGAGAACGGCGGCATCATCGCGCCGCCGGTACCGGCCTTCTACACCCGCCCCAAGGGCCTTGAGGAAGTCGTCGACCAGTCCGTCGGCAGGGCCCTGGACCTGTTCGGTATCGACTCCGAAACCTTCCCGCGCTGGGGCGAACCGGCCGTACCGGCCGAGGACGCCGCCCCCGCGCCGACCACCATGCGACCGCTCGCGCAGAGCGCCGTCCACGTCTGAGGAAGCACCCATGACCAAACACCTGACGAGCCTGCGCGACCACCTCGCCGCTCTTGCCGAGCTGGGCGACGTGCGCGAGCTGCACTCTCCTGCCGACACCCACCTGGAGATCGGGGCGGTCATCCGGCGCTGCGCCGAAAACCGCGACCCGGCGCCGCTGTTCACCGCGGTCAAGGGCTACGCGCCCGGCTTCCGGGTCCTGGGTGCCCCCGCCGCGCTGAGCTCGGCGCCCGGCGCGCCCTGGGCCAGGGTCGCCCTCTCGCTCGGCCTCGACGCCGCCGCCCACCCGCTGGACATCGTCGAGGAGCTCGCCGCGGCGCGCGGCCGGGAGCCCATCGCGCCGGTCGTCGTCGACCGGGGCCCCTGCCAGGAGAACGTCCTGCTCGGCGAAGACGCCACTCTGGACGCCTTCCCCGTACCCCTCATCCACGACGGTGACGGCGGGCGCTACGTCAACACCTGGGGTGCGATCGTCGTCCGCACCCCCGACGGCAGCTGGACCAACTGGTCCATCGCGCGCGTCATGATGATCGACGGCCGTCGGATGGCCGGCATGGTCCGGCCGCTCCAGGACGTCGGGAAGATCTTCAAGCTGTGGCGGGACCGCGGCGAACCCATGCCCTTCGCCCTGGTCCAGGGCGCCGAGCCGGCCGTCCCCTTCGCCTGCGGCATGGGGCTTCCTTCCGGAACGGACGAAGCCGGATACCTCGGTGCCCACTTCGGTGAGCCCCTGGAACTCGTGCGCTGCAAGACGGTCGACCTAGAGGTGCCCGCCACCGCGGAAATCGTGATCGAAGGCCACGTCTCCCTCGACGAGACCGCGCCCGAGGGACCCATGGGCGAGTACGCGGGCTACCTCACCGGCAAGGCGAACCCCTGGCCGGTCTTCCACATCAGCGCCATCACCCATCGCGACGACCCGATCCTGCCCGTCGTCTCGGCCGGGAAGCCCGTCGAGGAGGACCACACCGCGGTCGGCACGACGTACTCGGCCGAGGCCCTGTACCAGCTCCGCGCGGCCGGGCTTCCCGTCACGGCCGCCTGGATCGTGCCGGAGACCGCCATCAACCTGCTGGCGGTCACCGTTCCGCGCGACTGGCGCGAGCGCTCCGCGTTCACCAGTACCCGCATGCTCACGCGCGCCATCGCCCATCTGGCGCTGCGTCCCAAGGTCGGGTACTGGGTCACCCGGATCATGGTCCTCGACGACGACATCGACCCCACCGACCTGCGCGACCTGATGTGGGCGTTCCACACGCGCAGCCATCCCACGCGCGGCCAGATCGTCATCGAGGACCAGAAGGTCACCCCGCTGCACGTCGTCTACTCGCCCCACGAGCTCGCCGAGGGCGGCCCGAAGATCGCGTACGACTGCCTCCTCCACCCCGACGAGGACAAGCGCGCCCGCAGCACCGCGTTCAAGGACAACTTCTCCGCCGACATCCAGGCCCGCGCCCTCGCCATCTGGGAGAACCGATGACCGAGACGAACACCGCCCCCCGTCCCGCCACCCACGGCGATCAGGAAGCGCCGCGGCGCCTGGTCATGGTCAGCGGAGGGACCCGCGGCATCGGCCGCGCCGTCGCCGTACACCTCGCCGGCGAGGGGTACGACATCGCCTTCTGCGGCAGGTCCGCCTCGGCGGCCGCCGAGGAGACGGCCGAACTGGTCCGCGCACAGGGCGCCTCCTGCTTCCACGAGCCGTGCGACGTGGCGGACCACCAAGCGGTCGAGACCTTCGTCAAGCGGGCGGAGGAAGAGCTGGGGCCGGTGTACGGCCTGGTCAACTCGGCAGGAATCGTCAAGGACAACCACCTGGTCATGATGCCCGTCGACGACTGGGCCTCGGTGATCGACACCAACCTCACCGGAACGTTCAACTTCTGCCGGACCGTCGGTTTCGGGATGCTCAAACGGCGTGCGGGGGTGATCGTCAACATCTCGTCGGTGGCCGGTGTCTACGGGCATGCCACACAGGCCAACTACGCCGCGTCCAAAGGCGGGGTGAACAGCCTCAGCCGCACCCTCGCCAAGGAGCTCGCCCGGCACGGCATCCGGGTCAACGTCGTGGCCCCCGGCTTCATCGAGACCGACATGACGGACGACCTCAGCGACAAGGCGCGCAAGGAAGCCCTCGCCGCGGTCCCGCTGCGGCGCTTCGGCACCGCCCGGGAAGTCGCCGACCTCACGGGCTTCCTGCTGTCCGACAAGGCGTCCTACATCACCGGACAGATCCTCCAGGTGGACGGAGGCGTGGCGCTTTGACCACGCCGTACCCGGCGGTGCGCCCCGGTGAGCTGCACCTGTGGTGGCTCACCGTGCCACCGGCGGGTACGGGCACGGAGACGGCCGCGCGGCTGCTCGACCCGCAGCAGCGGGAACGCGCCGCGCGGCTGAACCGGCCGCTGCACCGGCACCGCAAGATCATGGCTCATGCGGGCTTGAGGGTGCTGCTCGCCGGTCACCTGGGGACGCGGCCCTGCGAGGTCCGGCTGCGCCGGGCGGCCTGTCCCGTGTGCGGCGGCCCGCACGGCCGCCCCTACGCGGCCGGCGGGCACGGCCTGGAGTTCTCGATGGCACACGCGGGCGACGGGGTCCTGTACGCCTTCGCGCGGGGCCCCGTCGGAGTGGACGTGGAATCCGGCGCGGTCACGGCGCGCACCGCGCGTACCGTCGCCGGGTGGCTGCCGGCCGCGCAGCGGCGCACGCTGGACGCCCTGCCCGAGCCCGAGCGGCTTCGCGCCTTCCTGGGCTGCTGGGTCCGCACGGAGGCGTACCTGAAGGGAATCGGAACGGGGCTCGCGCACGGCGTCGGGGCGGCGGAGAACGCGTCGGCGGACCCCGCGTGGCATCTCGTGGACCTCGCGGTGCCCGAGGGCTTCACCGCCGCCGCAGCCGTGTCGGATCGCACCCTGTCGGCGGTGGCCGGTTCTTCTCCGGCCCGCCTGCGCATCTGCACCAGTGAACTACCCTCGGCGTCCGTCATCGGAGCCGCCGAGCCGGCTCGAACACGAGAGGGGCGCGGAATGCGCGACACCGATCCCGGCCGACGTGCGGTTCCGCGCGAGACCCCGGACGAGGACCAGGACCCGCTGCTGGACGAACTGCGCACCGCGGTGGGCCGACCGCCTCGCGCGCTCGTCGCGGAGATCGCCTCGTGGCCGGCGCCGCGCGAGTTCGCCGCGCCCGGGGCCGACGAGCCGGCCGGCACCGGACAGGCCGCGGCCGACGCCGGAGGGGCCGACGCCGGGGGAGCCGACGCCGGAATTCGCCTCACACCGCGGCCTCGTACGCCTCACTGACGCCGTCCCTCCTGCGCAGCTCGTCCCCGAGCCGGCGCAGGGCGCGGCCGCGCAGCGGACCCACCGAGCCGCGGGCTATCCCGAGCCGACGGCTGACCTCGTCGTAGCCCGGGGCCGGGTCCGCGCTCAGGAGGGCCAGGAGCTGCTGGTCACGCTCGGGCAGCTCCGCGAGCGCCGACAGGACTTCGGCGCTGCGCTCCTGGCTGAGCAGGGCGTCCTCCGGGCCGGGGTGCGCGGTGGCGGGCGGTTCCAGGCTTCCCGTGTCGCCCACCGGAACGTACCGTCCCGCAC
Source organism: Streptomyces sp. NPDC001502 (assembly GCF_042894785.1). Taxonomy (NCBI): domain Bacteria; kingdom Bacillati; phylum Actinomycetota; class Actinomycetes; order Kitasatosporales; family Streptomycetaceae; genus Streptomyces; species Streptomyces sp. NPDC001502. The sequence goes on along the minus strand of NZ_JBIAVW010000002.1, from coordinate 531,348 downwards.
GTTCGTACTGCTTGAGGCTCTCCCGGCGCGCGCAGGTGGTGAGCCAGGCCGGGAAGCGCTCCGGCGTGTGCATCCCGGGCAGGCTCTGGTACACCCGCATCCAGGTCAACTGGAAGACTTCCTCACAGTCGGCCTGGCTGAGCCGGTGCGAGCGGGCCACCGTCCACACCACCGGGGCGTAGCGCTCGACGAGCGCCGCCCACGCCTGCTGGGAACCGGACAGGCACGCGGCGACCAGCTCACCGGGGCCAAGAGCTCCGGCGGCCGCGTCTGCCGGGCGCATTCGCGTCGAAGACATGGGTTCCTTCCTGGGGAGTGCGGGGGCAATTGCGCGAGCGGGCGGCGGGCGCCCGCGCGGACACCTCGGTGTCGGCGCGGGCGCCCGGCCGGGTGCCGGTCAGCCGAGGGGATCGGCCGTGTCGAGTACGGCGCAGCCCACCAGGCCGTCCCCGGACAACGAGGTGACGACCGCCGTGCCGCCGCGCGTGCGGCCCTCTCGCTGCCACAGACCGAGGACCGCGGCGATCTGCAAGACCCCATCGGCGCTGAAGCACTCGCCGACCGTTTCCTTGACACGGACGACCTGCCCGGGCAGCGCTCCGCCCAGAGCCAGCCCCAAGGCGCGTTCCTCCACCCGCTCCAGGCCGGCCCGGCCGGTGCATCCCAGGGAGACCGTGGTCACCTCGCCCGGGTCCTTGCCGCTGCGCCGCAGCGCCGCGCCGACCACTGCCGCCAGCCCCTCGGCGAGGCCGTCGCGCGGTGCGAAGCCGGTCTCGCACGCCAGTACCCGCGCGAGCGCCACCCGCCCCGCGGCGCTCGCCGCGGCCTGCGGCTCCACCACGAGCACCGCGGCGCCCTCGCCCACGGGAGCCTCGGCCTCAAGCGCCCCCGACCGGTGCCAGCCCCACGCGGCCTGCGCGCTGAACTCCTCCACGCCGCCCACCAGGAGACGGTCGGCGTGCCCCTGGCGCAGTGCGTTGCGCGCGTAGCGCAGGGCCTGGACCCCGGCCAGATGACCGCCGGCCAGCGTGGCGTTCACCCCGCGCAGTCCGTGCCGGATGGCGATCTGGCCGGCCGTGCAGTTCATCACGGTGTTGGGGAACAGACTGGGGTTCACCAGGTAGGGGCGCTCCTGGCGCAGGGTCTCCATCGAGTACTCGCTGGAACTGCGGATGCTCCCCGTGCTGGTGCCGAGCACGACACCGGTGCGCTCCCCCATCGGCTCCGGCTGCGTGTCCAGCGCCAGCCGGCAGGCGACGAGGCCCAGTTGAGTGGTCCGGTCGAGATGGCGTACGCCCTTGCGGCCGATCAGTTCGGCGGTCCGCAGATCGGGTACGGTCCGCACCGGCCGCGGCGGCGGGGTCTCCTCGCCGGGGACCTCCTCGGCATGTCCCGCAAGGCCCTCCCCCACGGCCCGCCCCAGGGCTTCGAGCCCGAGCCCGGCGGGCGTCGCCACGCCCACCGCGGTGATGGCGAGCGGCAGGACGGCGACGGCGGGGCGGTCCGCAGCCGCTTCGGCGATGGCGGTGCTCATGATGCCCTTCCGAGAATGGTGATGGCGTTGTTGCCGCCGAAGGCGAACCCGTGGTTCTGCACGACCCGCGGCGTGGCGGGGCGGGCCGAGCCCGCCACCGGATCGACCCCCGGGCCCAGCGCGGGGTCGACCCGCTCGACGCCGGCGGTGGGCGGCAGGAAGCCCTCGTACAGGGCCATGCAGCAGATCAGCGCGCCGAAGCCGCTGGCCGCGCCCATGGTGTGGCCGATCATCGACTTGATCGAGCTGATCGGCGGGATCCTGTCGCCGAAGACCTCGCGGGCGGCAGCCACCTCCGTCGCGTCGTTGGTCCGTGTGCCGGTGCCGTGGGCGCAGATGTAGTCGATGTCCTCGGGCGTGACGCCCGCGCTGCGGTGCGCCGACCGGATGCACGCGGCGATGCTGGTCGGGTCCGGGTGCACCATGTGCTTGGCGTCGCAGTTGACGCTGTAGCCGAGCACCTCGGCATAGATGCGCGCCCCGCGGGCGACGGCGCGGTCGTACGGCTCCACGAGCAGTGCGACCCCGCCCTCCGCGGTGAGGATGCCCGAGCGGTCGGCGTCGAAGGGCCGGCAGATCTCCTCGGCGAGGGCGCCGAGGCGGTAGAACCCGGCGTGCGCCCAGCGGTTCAACGAGTCGGCGCCGCCGGCGAGCATGTAGTCGGCCTCGCCGCTCGCCACCATGTCGTAGGCGTAGCCGAGCGCGTAGTTGCTGGCCGAGCAGGCGGTGGCCAGTGTCAGGGCCTCCCCCGACAGTCCGAGCTCGCTGTTGACCGCAGCGGCGATCCGGCCCGCCGGAACGGCGCCCACCCGATCGCCGGCCAGGGATTTCAGCCCGTCCGCCGCCCACGCGGACACGAGTTCCTCGATGACCGCCGACTCGCCGCTGGTGGTGCCCATGACGGACCCGGACCGGGCCCCGGCCAGGGCGGACTCGCTCAGATCCGCGTCGGCGACCGCCAGTCGCGCGGCCGACGCCGCGAACTGGGCGCTGCGGCCCCACCGCGCGGGCTCGATGCGGCGCAGCCACGCGGCGGGGTCGAAGTCGTGCACTTCGCCCGCATGCGTATGAGGGAAGCCCGTGGTGTCGAAGCCGGCGATGGGCGAGGTGGTGCGGCGGCCCGCCTTGATGGAGGCGGTGAAGTCGGCAACGCCGATCCCGGCACTGCTCACCGCGCCCAGACCGGTGATGACGACGCGGCGTGCGCCCGGCTCAGGCATCGGTACCTGCCCCCAGGGAGCGGGTGACCACAGCCCGGACGCCGTCGAGGTTGCCCATCTCGATCAGGGCGTCCTGGGGGATCGTGACGCCCAGGTCCTTCTCGATGCGGGCCAGGATCTCGATGGCGAGGAGCGAGTCGGCGTCGTGGTCCTCGATGAAGCTGCTCGTGTCGGTGAGCTCCGCCTGGTCCAGCTCCAGGACCTCAAGGATGATCTCTCGGAGCTGGCTGTCCTGCTCGGCGGTGAGGATGGTGGTGTCGGCGCTCATGGCGTCCGCCTCTCGTTCTTGGAAGTTGCCGGAAGGGTGGCTGTACGTACGTGGGTGGCGAGCCCTGCGGCACTCGCCACGGGGGTCGGCCGCGGCAGGTGCGCGGGGGGTGCGGCGCTCGGCCCTCGATGGCGCAGGTTGACGACCGACGCCTGGGCCAGCGCCACGGGGTTGAGGAAGCGCAGTGGTCCGATGAGCCGCGAGGCGAACAGGTGCATGTGGCGGGCCATCGCTTCGTCGCGGGCCGCCGCCGAGAACATCAGCCGCTCGAAGGGGTTGAAGGGCCGGCCCTTGGCGTAGTCGACGGCCAGGTGCTGGTGGCCGCCGAGACCGCGCCGGTGGCGGCGTACGTAGGCCGTGATCGCCTGGTCCAGATCACCGCGCCCGGTCGCGGCGGCGGCGGTCGCCTCGGCCAGCCACGTGGCGGACTGCAGGGCCCAGCCGCAGCCGACGCCCCAGAGGGGGTCGCTGGTGAGGGCGGCGTCCCCGATGAGCGCGACGCCCGGTGCGCCCGGCCGTCGCGAGTGCAGCGGATAGTTGACGGTTCCGGTGATCTTGGTGATGCGCTCGGCGGAGTCGATGTCGGGCCCGCCGGGCAGGGCACGGACGAACTCGGTGTAGGCGCCCTCCAGATCCTCCCTGAAGGCGGGGAGCCGGTCCTTGCCGGGGATCACCGCGACGACCGTGACTCCGTCGTCGTTCGGCATCGCGTACGCCACGTCCGGCTCCAGGAACCAGGAGTGGGTGATCCCGTCGCGCAGCGGGAGGTTGCGGAAGTGCGCGAAGTAGCTGAACCGCTCGTTCTCGTACGTCCGTGTCGCGATCCCGGCGAACCGGGCGACCGGGGAGTCCTTGCCGTCGGCGCCGACGACGAGGCGGGCCGGCAGTTCCATCTCGCCGTCGGGCCCGGAGACCCGCGCGCCCACGGTGCGCCCGGCCTCCTGCCGCAGACCCGTCACGGTGTGGCCGGTCAGCAGGTCCACGCCCGGGGTCCTGGCGGCGTGGGACCGGATCAGCGGATCGAGGGTGCTGCGCCGGACGTTGTACGAGTAGGGCAGCTCGGGGCCCGACGGTGCGGCCTTGGGTTCGATCCAGCCCCAGCGGGTGTACCAGCGGGCCTCGTTGCGCACGGCGCCGGCCGCCTCCAGGGCGGGGACGAGTCCGAGCTCGTGGAGTACCGGGTAGGAGCAGGGCTGGAGGTAGTGGGTGCACAGCACCTTGTGGGCCGCGGGGTCCGAGCGGCGTTCGAGCAGGGCGACGCGTACGCCCCGCCGGGCGAGGAGGATCGCGGCGGCACTGCCGGCGATGCTCGCTCCGCTGATGACGACGTCGTACGCGCGGTCTTCAAGCGCGGTCATGCGCTGATCGCCTCCTTGTCGTAGTGGTGCAGGGGTGTTGCCTCCAGGAAGGCGGTGATGTGCTCGGCGACGCGTACCGGCTGCTGCAGCTGGCAGAAGTGGGTGAACCCCGGATCCTGGTGGAGCCTGACGTCGGGTATCGAGGCCATCAGGGCGTCGATGGCCGCCGGCGGTGCCGACGGGTCGTGGGTGCCGCTGACCAGCAGTACGGGAGCTTCGACACGGTGCAGCGGAAGGCCGGGGCCGCGCCCGAGCGTGGCGTAGAACTGCAGGAAGCCGTGTGGCTCCACGCGCTCGCGGACCTTGCCGATCATGGCCTCGACGATGTCGGCGGGGATCTTCTCGGCGCGCGGGCCCAGCTGGGCCCGCAGGCCGTCGGCGAGCACCTGGCGGAACCGGTCGACCGCCTCGCGGAAGAACCGGGCGTCGACGGGCTGGTCGTGGGGCCGGAAGACGGGCGCCACCAGCACCGTGGGGACCGAGGCGCTCGGCGTGCGCCGGGTGAGCAGTTCGAGCTGTGTGGTCGCGCCGAACGAGTGGGCCACCACGGCGTCGGGCCGTACGGGCAGCAGTTCGAGGGCGCGTTCCAGCCATGCGGTCGAAGCGCCCCGATCGGCCCAGAGGTGGCGTGAACCGCTCCGCCACGGCAGGTCTAGGGCGAACAGACGGGCGTCGGCCGGCAGGTGCTGCGCGAGTACCCTCCAGTCCTCCCAGCTCTCCTCGAAGCCGTGGACGAGGACGACGGTGCGCCCCTGCGGGGCGAGCGCGGGACGTCCCCGGGGGGTGAGCGCGGGGCGCTCCCATATGCGCAAGGACTCGCCGTCCACCTGGTGGTCCACGGCCGGCCGCCATGGGCCGCCGCGCGGTGTTCCTCGGTCAGCCAGTAGCACTCGCCTCACCTTTCGCCATGCGGTCGGACCGGATGGGGAGGACGATAGGGAGCTTCCGAGCCGCCGCCGGAGTCCGCAGGAGGCCGCCTGGAGGCCTGAAACAGCTGCTCACGAGCGGGACTTCAGGCAGGCTTCAGCGCGACGACGGGTGGCCTCCAGGCCTGCTGCGCGATGGCTGGAGGCCGGCGCCGCCGATTTCTTGACCGAGCCTTGAGGATCACCCTCCGATAACCCTTTGACCTGCACGAAGGTCGCCAAGTCGGGGAGTTCACAGCGGAGTTGATGTTTGACAAACCGACCGACGGATTTTTAGGGTCGAAGTGACTGGTAACTAACGACTATCCGGGGGTAAGTCGAATGGACGTATCCGTACTAGGATCATTCGATGTCCGCATATCGGGCATGAATGCGACACCAACGGCCTTAAAACCGGCCAAACTGCTCGCCCTCCTGTCCATGAGCCGCAACCAGCCCGTCTCGGTGGCCGAGAGCGTGCAGGAGCTGTGGGCAGGAGACGCACCGCGTACCGCCGGATCGGCCATTCACACCTACGTCCGCCACCTCCGCGAACTGATCGCGACCGCAGAACCGAAGCTCGACCCCAAGTCCGTGATCTGCACCCGCCCCGGCGGATATCTGCTCGACCTGTCACTGGGGGAGGTCGACTCCGAGGAGTTCGGCCGACTGGCCGAGCGCGGCCATCGCGCGGTGAGCCTCGGCGACGACGCGCTCGCGTCGAGCCGGTTCCGGCAGGCCCTGGCCCTCTGGCGCGGGCCCGCGCTCGCCGATCTGCCGGCCGGCCCCATCCTGGCGATCCGCAAGAAGGAGCTGGAAGAGCGGCGCAGGTCCGCTCTCGACCGCTGCATCAGCGCCGAACTCAGGCTCGGACGCCACTACGAACTCCTGGGCGAACTGGTCGCCCACGCCGCCGATGACCGCACGCACGAACCGCTGCACGCACAGCTGATGCTGGCCTTGTACCGCGCGGGACGCCGGGTGCAGGCACTGGAGGTCTACCGCGAACTGCGGCACGAGCTTTCCAGCCGTCTCGGTCTCGAACCGTCGCCCCGCATCCAGGCACTGCACCATGCGATCCTCGCGTCGGACCGCTCGCTGCAGCGCGAGCCGGGAGCGCGCAGGGAGACCCGGACGGCGTAGGAGCGCGCTCCGATCGCAGTCGGCGCAGCGATCGGGGACCGATCGCGCGCAAGGCCGGAAGGGGGAGACAGGAAATTCGGGGATCATGCAAGAACGAGCTGCCAGGACCCGGGAGCGCCTTGTGCGCGCTGCGGCGCAGGCATTCGACGAACGCGGACTCGGGGCCACGAGCATGCAGGCCGTCAGCCGGTCGGCCGGCGTGTCGAAAGGGGCACTCTACTTCCACTTCCCGACCAAGGAGCACCTGGCCGACGCCGTACGCGGAGCGTGCGGCGACCGGTTCACGGCGAAGGCATCCGACCTGATGGAGGCGGGCGAGTCCCCGGTCCAGGTGCTCATGCGCCTGCCGGGGCTCACGGCCGAGTGGCTCGGGCAGGACGTGATCGTACGGGTCGGCCTGCGACTCGGGCGCGAGCAGCAGAGGGGATGCCACCGGGACTGCGACGGACGGCACGTCTCCCGCGAACTGCACGACCTGCTCTCCCGGCTGTTGCGCAGCGCCGCGGAGCGGCGCGAGATACGCACCGGCCTTCCGCTGCGGACCTGCGCCTCCCTCCTCGTCGGGTTCCTGTTCTCACTGGAATGCCGGGCCGAGGAGTCGGCGTCGAGCGAGGAGCTCCTCGAATCGATCGCGGAGCTGTGGAGCCTCCTGCTGCCCGGCATGGCTCCCGTCGGGGACGGGGAGTAGCGCCGCGGACGCCGACCGCCTCCGTGTATCCGGACGGCATCGGCGGAGCTCTGTCCCTGTGTGCGGTGCCCGCGCCGAGTCCCGTGGGCACCCCGGCGGAGCAACGGCGTACGAGAAGGGGCAGGTGGACGGGATGAACGCATTCGACACCAGGACACTGGTGGACCAATGGCTGGCCATGTGGAACGGGGATCTCGCGATCGCCGAACGCATCATCGCGCCGTCGCTGCGCGTGCACCTGCCGGCCTTCGGCATGCCCCCCGAGGAGGGCGTCAACGATCCGGAGACGATGGCCCGCTGGATCGGCCTGTTCCGCAGTTCCTTCTCCTCGGCCTCCTTCCGCTGTGAGCTGGGCCCCTTCACCGACGGGGACCACGTGATCTCCCGGTTCCGGTTCACCGGAACCTGGACGGCGGGGCGCCCGGCGGCGGCATCGGTGCCACCCGGCACCGCGGTCAGCTTCGCCGGCGTGGACACCCTGAGGATCGAACACGGGCGGATCGCCGAATACTGGCTGACGGACGACCAACTCGACCTGTACGCACAGCTCGGCGCGGTCCGCGGAGTGGAACCGCAGCCCGTCCCCCCGCACGATCATGGCCGCCACCCGTCAAAGGCTTGACCATGGCGAAGGTCTCCGGCGCGGTGGGTGCCGTCCAGGAACCCACCGCACGGAGGTCTTCGTGTCAAGGAACCCCTCGGTCCCGAACCCGAACCACTCGGTGCCGACACGCCCGTGGGCGTACCGGCTGCCCCGGCAGCGGGGTTCGCGCCCGCCGAGCCCGAAGGTGAAGGCGAGCGGCGGCGTGCCGGTGAAGACGCCGTCCGGGCGGGGTGTGAGGACGTGCCGGGAGAACGTGTCGGCGTGGGCCAGGACGTCGCGGCGGAAGTGCGGGGTCACCTTCGGGCGGCCGGCTGGCACCCCGAGGCGAAGGCGGTCGGCGCCACGCCGTCCGCGGCCGTGACCACGGTGGTGAACCGGCCGTCCTTCGCGCCGCAGCGCGCGGCCAGGTCCTCCGGCGCGGGACCCCGGCGGCGTAGGTCCAGCGCTCGGTCGGGGTGAGCGGACAGGTGGGCATGCTCCGACGCCCGCGACAGGACTCAGGAGGCGGGGACGCGCACCCGGACCGCCTTGCCGAACTCATGCGCCACGACGGAGAGTTCACCCCCCAGTTCGGCCGTCAGCAGCTGCACCATGAGCAGCCCGCGCCCACCCTCGGACTCCGGGTCGACCTCCGACCGGGGCGCGGGCAGCCGCGGCAGACCGGCACCCCGGTCGGCGACCTCCAGCCGGAGCCAGCCACCCCCCTCCGCGACGGCGACCCGCATCCGCCCGGCACCGCCCGCATGCCGGACGACGTTCCCGACGAGTTCACTGACGGCCAGCAGCAGGGCGTCCACCACGTCGGCGGGGACCCGCCAGGCGTCGAGGGTGGCGCGCACCCTGGACCTGACCTGCGGAACACTCCCGGCGACGGGGTCGGAGACCCAGTGGACGAAGCTGCGGACCGCGGGACCCGCAGAGGTGTCGGCGATGGTGAGCATGAGGCGCTCCCGGAGGGGGAAGGCGGCGCCGCCACTGCAGTAGCTCGTGTAACTGATCCCGAATCTGGATCGTTCCTGGGCTTGTGGTCAGCGGAAATGCGTCGCTAGAGTCCTTGATTACACGTGTAACACGCTACGCCGCCCCCGGTGGCTCGCGCAAGCATTCCGGACAAACGACGCGAAGCCTGCGTCCGCTCCGCCGACCGCACAGCACCCGCTCCACCGGGACACCGCCGACATTGGAAGGGCCGCAATGACGCAATCTCCTCCCGCCGAGATCGACATCGCCGACATGACCTGGCCACCCCCGCCGTACCGGTCCCCGGTACCGCCCGTGACGGGCGCGGACGGCGTCCGCCGCTTCGACGGCGTCACCTACGCGACCACGCCCGGCTACCGCCCCCGGCTGCTCGACGTACAGGTGCCGGCCGGCGAAGGCCCGTTCCCGGTGATCGTCTGGATCCACGGCGGCGGCTGGCTGGACGGCGACCGCCGCTACCCGCCGCCGACCGTCCCCGCCGACCTCCTGCACGGGACGGTACTGGCGGCCGGGCTCGCACTCGTCTCCGTCGACTACCGGCACAGCCTCGAAGCGCCCTTCCCGGCCCAGCTGCACGATGTGAAGGCAGCGATCCGCTACGTCCGCGCGTTCGCCGGCGACCTCGGCATCGACCCGGACCGGATCGGCGTCTGGGGCGAGTCCGCAGGCGGTCACCTGGCCGCCCTCGCCGGCCTCGTCGGCCCCGACAGCCCGCAGGGCTCGGCACTGGAGGGCACGGAGGGCGTCGGCTCCGGCGAGAGCGGGGTCCGTGCCGTCGTCGACTGGTACGGCGTCTCCGACCTCGTCACCCTGGCCGATCACCCCATGCCGGCGATGCCCGGTGCGGAGTTCCCCGATCCCTACGAGGCCCTGCTCGGCGGCACCGTCGCCGAGCGACGGGATCTGGCGCGGGCCGCGAGCCCGGTGACGTACGCGGAGGGCTCGACTCCGCCGCCGTTCCTGCTGGTGCACGGGACGCACGACGGCCTGGTCCCGTACAGCCAGAGCGAAGCCCTCGCCGCGGCCCTGGAGAGCGCCGGGGGCGAGGTCACCCTGCAGCCCGTGGAGGGCGCCGACCACATCTTCCTCGGCTCCCGCGACATCCCCGCCATCGTCGAGGGGGGCGTGGCCTTCCTGGCCCGGCACCTCGGCGCGGGAGCCTGACGGCGCCGGTCCCGCACGCCTGTTCCGCCGCGGGGGCGCGGCCGTGGCCGCGCCCCCGCGTTCCCTTCACAGCACACCCGGCCGCGGGCCCCCGCCGCGGTCACGAGAGGCAGCCATGTCCGGCAACCCGACCACCACCGCCCCGCACGGCAGACCCCGCGTACCCCACCGATCCGGTGGCACCGGCCGGCGCCCCGAGACCGGGGCGCCGCGCGGCCGCGGCGTCCTCGTCACGGGTCTCCTGCTCCTGGGCGTGGCCGTGGCACCCGCACTCGTCGTCCGCGCCGACGTCGCGCATCCGCCCTTCCAGGGGCTGGACGACCGGTGGCTGATATGGATGGGCGGCCCCCACGAAGGGCTGTACCAGGCCGCCGCCACGGCCCTGGACCTGTTCGGCGGGCCGGTCGGGTCCCTCCTCCCGCTCTCCCTGCTCATCCTGCTGCTCGTCCGCAGGCGCTGGGTCTCGGCCGGCTTCCTGCTCGCGGCCAGCCTCGGCGGCAACATGCTGGTCGTCCAGGGCCTCAAGCACCTGGTGGACCGGCCGCGCCCGGCCGACCCCCTGGTCCGCGTCGACCACGGTTCCTTCCCGTCCGGCCACGCGGCCACGGCGGCGCTCCTGGTCGTCGTCCTCGGGGCCCTGCTGGTCCCGGCCGCCCGGCGGCGGGCGTGGTGGATCGGGGGCGCGGTCTTCACGCTGGCCATGATGTGGAGCCGTACCTGGCTGCACGCGCACTGGCTCAGCGACACCGTGGCCGGGGCCGCGGCGGGCGCGGGGGCGGGACTGCTGGCGTGGTGGCTGTTCGGTCCGGCGCTCGCACGGGAACGTGCCCGCGCCCACGACCGCCGGGGGGCGGCCGCGGGCGCGGGTACCGCCTGAGCGAGCGGCCGCCCGACATGCAGCAACGAGGTGGTCGGCGGGCTGGCCGCAAGGGGCGCGGGCCGGCCGCTGGAGACGTTCCTGCGCGAACGCGTCCTCGATCCGCTGGGGATGAAGGACACCGCCTTCCACGTGCCCGCCGACAGGATCGACCGGCTGCCGCCCCTGTACGGGCCCGATCCGCAGACAGGAGAGTTCCTCGTGTGGGACGAGGCGGCCGGAGGAAGGTCCGGCAGGCCCCCGGCGTTCCAGGGCGCCGGCGGCGGGCTGGTCTCCACCGTCGACGACTACCACGCCCAGGCCGTGTCTTTCGGATCAGACCGGGCCCGCGACGCCTGGCACCGCTCCCTGACCCGGCCTGATCCGAAGGAGACGGCCTGAGCGGCTCCGGCACGTGCGAACCGGTTCCGGACACCGGGCTGTCAGTGCCCTTTGGCAGCATGAACCCATGAGCAAGGTAGTGAACTACAGCATGGCGAACCGCGGCGAGATCGTGCGCTTCGTGCCCGCCCTGGACCTGAGCGCCGACGAATCACGACGCCTGGACAACATGCGCGTGAGGGCGAAGGCACGTCAGGACAGCCTTGACCACCAGGGCGTGGACTGGGGGCTGTCGGTCCCGGACGCCCTGGAGGAGCTGGTCTCCGGCCGGGCCGACTCCTCCGCCGATTACGCCGGTTGCGCCTACTACGCGGCCCTCCAGATCATCATCGACCACAACGCGAGCGACAGCTCGACCCTGGCGAGTTACCGGAGCCCCGTCACCTACTTCTCCGCCCTGGACGACGCCCTCAGCTCGGCGGGCGTCCCGGCCGACCTGCTGCCCTACCAGTACGTCTTCAGCGGCCCGCCCTCGGAGATCGCGTTCCACATACCCCATCCCCTGGAGGGCTCACCGGAGATCGGCTGCTGGCCCCTCGCGAAGGCCGGCCCTGCGGTGGAGGCCTACCGCGCGGTGCTGAACCGCGTCGACGCCGATCTCCGGTACGACCTCGGGGAGCTCATCGAGGCCCTCGACGGCTGGGCCTCGGAATGGAACAAGGGCGAGGGCGCCTGGTGGTGGGCCGAGGACGGCTCGATCTTCTTCTCGATCACCGGCTGACCCACTGAGGAAGCGGCCGGGGAAGCGGCCGCTCCCTCCGGGTCAGGTCCAGCCGAGTTCGGTGTAGGGGCGGCCGGCGCGGATGCCCTCGATCGCCCCCTGGTGCAGGCCGTTTCCTTCAGATCACCTTGCCGACCAGATGAAGATGGCGGCGAGGTGGAGTCCCGGCAAGGTAGATGGTGGCGATGATCCGAAGGAAACGGCCCAACCCCGGATGCTGCCGAACCACGGCGTGCACGGCGGCGAACGGAGCCTGTCCCCGGCCGCCGTCGAGCTGATGACCACCAACCGCCTCACGTCCGGGCAGCAGGCCGCTCGGGACACCAGGTACGGGAACGTCGCCCCTGTGGCGGTCGGGCAGGGACTGCACGGCGGCTGGGGCTGCGGAATGGCGGTACGCACCCACAGCGGCGGCTACGCGCCCGTGGGCCGGTTCGGCTGGGACGGCGGTAGCGGCACCACCGCCTACGCCGACCCGGAGCATGGGCTCACCGGAGTCCTGCTCACCCAGGTCGGGATGTCCACCCCGGACTCGCCGCGGCTCCTCCACGACTTCCGGACTGACAGGGGTCGACAGGCCAGGAGGTCGGCAGGTCAGGACGTGCGGCGGTGGACCAGGACCGGCCGCACGGCCGGCACCGGCGCCGCCGTGCCGGTCTCGATCAGCTCGTGCACCGCGTCCGCGATCTGCGCGGCCGACGGCATGTCCAGCCGGACCGTGGTGAGCGCGGGCTGCTGGAGCGTGGAGAGGACGAGGTCGTCGCAGCCGACCAGGGCGACCTCGTCGGGCACGGTGATGCCCTCGGCCTGCAGCGCGTGCATCAGCAGGGCGGCGTACTCGTCGTTGTAGGTGAAGGCGGCGTCCAGGTCGAGGCTCCGCCAGCGCCGGGCGAGCGCGCTCGCGGACTCCCGGGTGTAGGACAGTTCCAGCGGGGTGACGGTGGCCATGTGCCGGGCCGCCACCGACTCGGCACCCGCGAGGCGGGGCTCGGCGAGGGTGCCGAGGCCGCGTTCCTGGGGCATGACCACGCCGATCCGGGTCCGGCCGCGGGCGATGAGGTGCTCGGCCGCGGTGACCCCGATCCGGGTGTGGTCGAAGCCGATGGTGTGCACCCCCTCGACGGGGTGGGAGGCGAAGGCCAGCAGGCCGCGCACCCCCGCGCGGACCAGTACCTCGGCCGCCTGGGCGGTAAAACGGTCGCCGTCCAGGGCGACGACGGCCGCGGGGCGCAGTTCGGCCCAGGCCCGGGCGGCGTCGAGGGGGTCGGTGAAGCGGCCCGCGTGCAGGACGGCCGTGTACCCGTAGCGGTCGAGCTCGCTGTGCAGATCGTCGACCCAGTCGCTGACGAGGCGGCCGATCGCGGAGATCGACGAGGGCATCAGGACGAGGTTGCTGCGGCCGGCGCGCAGGGACCGGGCGGCCGCGTGCGGTACGTAGCCGAGCTGCTTGGCCGCGTCGAGCACCCGGGCACGGGTGCCGGCGCTCACCCGGTGACCCTGGGTGTCGTTCAGGACGAAGGAGACCGTGGCACGCGACACCCCGGCGAGGCGGGCCACGTCGGCGCTGGTGATCGATGCGGGGACGTGTGTGTCTCTGGTCATGACGTCCCTCGACGCTCCTTCTGCTCGGGCCGAGCATCCGATCGAGCCCCGGTGCGCGCACCGGCTTCGCTCGGGTGACTCCTTCCTCTCAGGTTACACGAGTTAAATCAAGGGGGTGGGGGTGTGCAGGAGCCTGGAGGCCCCCGCGAGGTCGTCGAGGGCGGTCACGACCGAGTCGAAGCGCATCGTGGTGCGGGTGCGCGTGTCGTACGGCCGCCACTGCGGCAGGTCGGGGTGGTTGGGGTCACCGGTGCGGACGAAGGCGATCCAGGCCCGGTGCATGGCGTACGCGAGGCCGTCGCGGACGGCGGGGGCGAGGCCGGCCAGGAAGGGCGCGTGCGACCACTGGTCGAAGTTGTCGAAGACGAAGGGGAGTTCGAGGCAGTGCGCGGCGCCGAGCCGGCCCTCGTACGCCGGGGTGGGCAGGTCGAACTGGTAGGCCCATACGGGACTGCCCGTCTCGCCGCGCGCCTCGGCCAGCCGCACCGCCGGCACCCGGAAGAGCTCGTCCGTGATGAGGTCCATCAGGACGTCGGCGGGGCGGGCTCCGGGCCGGGCCCGCTCGTACGCGGCGTACACGCCCTCCGCGGCTTCGCTCCCGAAGGTCTCGGCGATCCGGTCGGTCACCTGCTCCCGGGTGGCGGCGGCGTACCCCTCGTCGAGGGCGAAGCCGAAGTTGGCCTCCTCCCGTGTCCAGCCGATCATGACGTCGACATCGGCCGCGGCCCCGCCCAGGAGGGCCTCGGCGGGGTGGCCGCAGAGGGTCACCCCGTCGATCACGGGCAGGAAGGGCGTCGGCCAGTACCCCCACCGCATGGTCTGCGCGAACAGCCCGGCGCCCGCTCCGATCAGCTCGGGCCACGGCAGCGTACGCAGCTCCGCCAGATCCTTGGCTCCGGCCAGCTCCAGGTAGGCGGCGGTGCGCTCCAGGTACGCCGCCGGGCCGGGGAGGTCCAGGCCGAAGGGCGGGCTCTGCAGGATCACCCGCCGGATCAGGCCCTCGGTCTGCGGGTGGCCGGCGAGGGCTGCGGTGGACACCGCGCCGCCGGACTGCCCGGCGACGGTGATGCAGTCCGGATCACCGCCGAAGGCGGCGATGTTCTCCTTCACCCAGCGAAGGGCGGCGAGCTGGTCGGTGAGCCAGAAGTTGCCGCCCTCGCCGCCCTCGTCGGCCTCGCCTCCCTGACCGCCTTCCCCGTCACCGGGGTAGAGGTAACCGAGGGGCCCGATGCGGTAGTTGATGCTCACGACGACGAGGTCGCCGTCGCGCGCGAAGGTCTCGCCCGAGTAGCCGGGCAGCGAGCCGGAGCCGGACACGAAGCCGCCGCCGTGGATCCAGACCAGGACCGGGCGCCGGGCGGCGTCGACGGCGGGCGTCCAGAGGTTCAGGGTCAGGCAGTCCTCGTCGAAGGGGGGCGACCCGTGCCCGCCGAGCACCGGGTCGCCGCCCTCCATGTACATCTGCGGCGCACTCGGGCCGTCGGTGGTGGCGTCCCGCGTGCCGCTCCAGCCGGCGTGCGGCCGCGCGGGCCTCCAGCGCAGGTCACCGACCGGCGGGGCGGCGTAGGGCACGGCCCGGAAGACCGTCAGCCCGCCCTCGTTCGCGCCGCGCAGGCGGCCTGCGGGCAGGTCCACCACCGTCGGGTCCTGGCCTGGGGGGTGAGGCATGAGCCGTTCCTTCCTCGCTGCCGCGCGCGGGGTGCACGCCGCCCATCGAGAATATGGCGTGAATTTGTCGAACGTCAACGCAGCTCAACAATTCGAGCTCCGGGGTGACGCCTCACAGCCACAGGCTGTTCGAGGCCATCCGCTCCGACTCCGTCTCCAGCAGCCGGGCGAAGGCCCGCCACAGGACGAGGCAGGTTCCGACACCGACGAGGGCGCCGGCGACGGTGTCGCTGAGCCACTGGGCATGGAGCCAGGTCCGGCTGCCCATCATGGCGAGGACGTACGCGGCTCCGAACGCCCACCACCAGCGTCGCGCACGCGGCGGGAACACCACCACCGCAACGGCGATCACCAGCGTCACCGCGCTGAACACCTGCCCGGACGGGTACGAGCCGTCGTTGACCAGTACCAGCGGGTGCGGCGGACGCGGCCGGTCGGCCAGCTGCTTGAGGGGCAGGAGCACGACGAGGTTGGCGACGACGGTGACCGTGAAGACGAACAGCCCCGAGCGCCAGCGTCCGTAGACGCACAGGCAGCCGATCACCAGCAGTGGCAGGACCATGCCGAGCGGGCCGCCGAGCCGGTCGAGGACGGTGGTGAAGCCGCCGAGGCCGTCACCGCCGGGGGATCCCGCGGCGGCGGAGTCGTTCACCGAGGCCGCCCACCGGTCGTCGAGCCCCTGGAAGAAGGGCCGCCGGTCGAGCCGGAGCAGCAGCCCGGCCAGCAGGGCGAGGACCAGGAGGGCGATCCCGAGGCCGAGCGCGTGACGCGGCGGGGCCGCCGGAAGGTGATGCCGGGGCGGGCGGACCGGCAGGGGCGGCCGGGACGGTGGCACGAAGGAGGGCGAGGGGAACACGGCAGGCCTTTCACGGTCGTCTCCCCAGGCGGTGGGGGCACGCGGAGAGCAGGCACGGGACGGTGGAACGCAAGGGAGAGCGCTGGGGAACGCCCTCAAAAGACGTCATGGGGGCGGACGTCATCGGGGCACGTCGTCGGGGTGCGGCATCGGGATACGTCATCGGGATACGTCATCGAGGTGCGGCCGGCAGCCACGGGAACACGGCGGCCGACGCACGGCACCCGGCGACGCCGGGCGGGCGGGAAGCCTGCCGGCGAAAGGATCGTCGCGGTGCGGCACGGAGTATTGCCGATGCATCACGACCGCCACAAGAGCAAGAGGGTTTCTCGACAGATCTGCCGCACCCGATGGCCGCGACAGGGTGGTTACACGTCATGCCACGCCGACTCCTCCCGACGGTCACGATCTGCACAACGACGCGCCGTAGGGCCTGGCGGAGCCCGGAAATGGGTGCTACACAGTGTCCACCGCACTTGGTGACACGTGTAACAACATCACGTTACGAACGACGTCCGCCACCGCACGTCCCGACGGCGACGCCGTCCCGCGCCCGTTCACGGGCCGCCCCTCTCTCCCTCGCACGCCACCTCCCCGCTCCGTCCCCCGAGGAGTCGTCATGGCCACGCCCGAAGTCGTCGAACCGTCCGTACCCCCGACCGGGGAGCCCGCCCCCCGGCGAGGCCTCCTGCCCCTCCTGCTGGTCGCCAACTCGGCGATGATGGCGCTCTACATGGGCGTCGGCTCCGTCCTGCTGCCCACCCAGGTCGCCGCGATCGCCCCCGACGACAAGGTCGCCGTACTCGGCCTGATCGGCGGCGTCAGCGCGGTCTTCGCCACCGCCTTCAACCCCATCGCCGGCGCCCTCTCCGACCGCAGCGGGCGCCGCAACCCGTGGATCATCGGCGGTGGCCTGGCCTCGCTCGCCCTCCTCGCCGCCCTCGGCAGCGCGACCACGGCGCTCCTCGTCGGCATCGGCTGGTGTCTCATCCAGGCGACCATGAACGTCTTCCAGGCGGCGGTCACCGCGATCGTGCCCGACCGGATCCCCGCCGCCCGCCGGGGCACCGCGTCCGCGCTGGTCGGGCTCGGCCTGCCCATCGGCGGTACGGCCGGCGTGCTCATCGCCTCCCAGACCGCGGACCAGCTGCGCACCGGCTACCTCGTCCTCGGCGCCGTCGTCGCCGGGTCCGCCCTGCTGCTCAGCGTCTTCTGCCGGGACGTCCCGCGCACCGAGCCCGCCGCCGAGGCTCCGGCCAGGCCCAAAGGCGCCCAACTGGCCGCCTTCCTCTCGGCCCTGGCCAACCACGACTTCCGGTGGGCCTTCATCGGCCGGGCCCTGATGGTCCTCGGCTACTTCTCCGTCGTCGGCTACCAGCTGTACATCCTCGGGGACCACATCACGCTGCCCGAGGGACTGACCCCGCCCGCCGCGATGGCCGTCCTCACCCCGGTGTCGATGGTCGCGATGGCCGTCTCCACGGTGGTGGGTGGTCTGCTGTCCGACCGCTGGAACCGCCGCAAGGTGTTCGTCGGCGTATCGGCGGCCCTCGCCGGGCTCGTCATGGTGGTCCCCGTGATCAGCCCGACCTGGACCGGCATGCTCGTCTTCAGCGCACTCAACGGGCTCGCCTTCGGCTGCTTCATGGCCGTCGACACCGCGCTCGTCACCCTGGTCCTCCCGCGGGCCGAGGACGCCGCCCGCGACATGGGCGTCCTCAACATCGCGAACGCCGGGCCGCAGATCATCGCCCCGTTCGTCGCCTCGGCCGTCGTCACCGGCCTGGGCGGCTACACCCCGCTCTTCCTCGTCGGCGGGGCCCTCTCGCTGGTCGGCGCGCTCGCCATCCTCCCGATCCGCAGCGTGCGCTGACCCCCTCCCCCGGGCCCGCCCGTCCGCAGCTCCGGCGGGCGCACGCCGAGGGTCGTGCGCCCGCCGGTCCCCACCCCTGCCCACCCTCGACTCCCTCCCCTCCCAAGGAGCACCCTGTGAGACGCAAGCGAGTTCTGCCGCTGGCCGCACTGCTGCTGTGCACGCCGGCCCTGGCCGGTACGGCCCCGGCGGTCGCCGCGCCGCAGACCGCACCCGCCGGCCCGTTGCGGATCCTGCTCACCAACGACGACGGCTACAACGCCCCGGGCATCCGCAAGGCCTTCGAGCGGCTGACCGCCGCCGGGCACGACGTCACGATCGTCGCCCCGCTCACCAACCAGAGCGGCACCGGCACGAAGATGATGAGCGCCCCGACGATCGCCGTGAAGCACCCCGAGCCGAAGGTTTGGGCCGTCGACGGCACCCCCGGCGACTCCGTCGCCTTCGGGCTCGCCGAGGTCTTCGCCGGGGACGCCCCCGACCTGGTCGTCTCGGGCACCAACTTCGGCCCCAACGTGGCCGGTCTCGCCACCCACTCCGGTACGGTCGGCGGCGCCGTCGCCGGGCTGGAGCACGGCGTACCGTCCATCGCGCTCAGCACCGGGGGCGTCACCGCGCCCGACCCGGTCACCACGGTCAACGCCATGGGTCCGACGCTCGACTTCGCGGTCAAGCTGATCGACCGGCTCCGGGCGCGGGCCCGGTCCGGGCCGCTGCTGCCCAAGGGCGTCGGCCTGAACGTCAACCACCCGGTGGTCGGCGCGGACGGCAAGGGAACGGCCGCGGGCGTGTCCTCGACCTTCCAGGATCCGCAGACCCTGCTCGAACCGGACTTCACCGACGCGGGCGACGGCACGTGGAAGGTGACCGTCAAGGTCGACCTGCGGCCCGCCGCCAAGGGCGGTGACGTCGAGGCCGTGACCGCCGGCCGGATCGCCGTCAGCCCGATGAACGCCAACTGGAACACCGGGCCGGCCGACCAGGCCGCGACCTCCGCACTGATCGCCGGGCTCCGCCCCTGACGGGTCCCGGCCGGGGCGGAGCCCCGCACCCCGCTCCGCCCCGGCCGGTCAGGGCCGGATCCACCCCGGCACGACACCGGAACCACCCCCGGCACGACACCGGCTCTACGCCCGGCACGACACCGGAACCACCCCGGCACGACATCGGCACGCACCGGCGACATTCCAGGAGGACGGATGAAGAGGCCCGGGAAACGGCTGCCCTCGGCAAGGTCCCTGCTCGGTACCGCACTTGCCCTGGTGGCACTGCTCGCCTCCGCACCACCCGCGGCGACGGCGGCGTCGCCGTCCGGCGGATCACCGCACCCGGTGGTCACCGTCGCGCAGGGCGCCCTGCGCGGCCAGTCCCGCGACGGCGCGCAGGAGTTCCTCGCCGTCCCCTACGCCGCTCCCCCGGTCGGGGACGCGCGGCTACGGGCCCCCGCGCCCGCGCCCCGGTGGCACGGGGTGCGGGAGGCCACCCGGCAGTCCCCCGCGTGCCTGCAGTTCTCGCCCTTCGGCCTGAGCGATCCGGCGGCCGTCAGCGAGGACTGCCTGTACCTGGACGTGTACCGGCCCCGGACCGCCCGCCCCGGAGCCCGGCTCCCGGTGATCGTCTGGATGCACGGGGGTGCGTACAGCCAGGGGACGGGCACCCAGTTCGGCGGGCGGACCATGGCCGACCTCACGCAGAGCGTGGTGGTCAGCATCAACTACCGGCTGGGGCAGCTCGGCTATCTCGCGCTGCCCGAGCTCGGCCGGGAGAACGCCCTGCGCTCCGGGTCCTTCGGGCTGATGGACCAGCTCG
Source organism: Streptomyces sp. NPDC001502 (assembly GCF_042894785.1). Taxonomy (NCBI): domain Bacteria; kingdom Bacillati; phylum Actinomycetota; class Actinomycetes; order Kitasatosporales; family Streptomycetaceae; genus Streptomyces; species Streptomyces sp. NPDC001502. Next base: position 511,696 of record NZ_JBIAVW010000002.1, on the reverse strand, counting down.
CGGCGCTGCGCTGGACCCGGGAGAACATCGGCGCGTTCGGCGGGAATCCGGGGAGCGTCACGATCTCCGGGCAGTCGGCGGGCAGCGGTTCCGTCTGCGCGCTGCTGGCGGCCCCGCCGGCCGCCGGCCTGTTCCACCGGGCCGTGCTGCAGAGCGGTCCGTGCACGCTGCTGGGTACGCCGGACAGCGCGGACGCCGAGGGAGATGCGCGGTCCTTCGCCGCGCGGGCGGGCTGCACCGCTTCCGCCGAGGTGGCCGCCTGCCTGCGCGCCGTCTCCGGGGCGGCGCTGGTCGAGGCGGCCCGTACGCTGCCCACGCGCGGTCCGGCCTCCGGTGACGGGCTGCTGCCGGTCGCTCCCGCGCAGGCCATCGGGAGCGGTGCGTGGAACAAGGTGCCGGTGCTGATCGGGAGCACCCGCTCCGAGGCCCGCTTCTTCGTGGCCCTGACGCAGCCGTACCTGACCGCCGAGCAGTACACGGCGCAGATCCTGGCCGGTCACGGGGCGGCCGGGCCCGAGGTGCTCGCGCGCTATCCGGTGGCGAAGTACGGGTCGCCGTATCTGGCGCTGTCCGCGGTCATGACGGACTCGACCTTCGCGTGCCACACCGCGTGGACGGCGCAGCTGTTCGCGGCCCAGGTGCCGACGTACGTCTACGAGTTCGACGACCCGCGGTCGCCGACGCTGGCGGGCGCGCAGGTGCCGGGCCTGGACGAGTCGAACGCGCACAGTGCGGAGCTGGCCTATCTGCACGACTTCACGATGGGCGAGCGCCCGCTGACGCCGGTGCAGGTCGCGCTCGGGAACCGGATGAAGCGCTACTGGGCGGCGTTCGCCCGCTTCGGCGCCCCTGGGGTGGCGGGCCAGACCCCGTGGCCGCCGGCCGGTGCCGGTGCCGGTGCCGGAGCCGCCACGGTGCTCACCCTGGACCCGGCGGCGACGCGGACGACCACGTCGTTCGGGGCGGACCACAGTTGCGCGTTCTGGCGGACGCAGCCTCCGCAGCGGCTCTGACGCCCCGCCCCGCCCCGGCCGACCGGTCGGGAAGTAGAATTGGATCAGCGGGAGAGGGGGGCCGGATGGACCGGAACATACGCACGGTCGAGGACGTACTGAAGCTGCTGGACGGCCTTTTCGCACCGGAGGCCGACCGGTGGACGGCCGACGGGGCGTCCTGGTGGGACGGTTTCTATGCGGACCGCTCCAAGCCGGTCCCGTTCTTCGTGCCGAAGCCCGACGAGAACCTGGTCGCGTACCTCGACCGCGGCCTGATCGCCCCGGGCCGCGCCCTCGACCTGGGCTGCGGTCCGGGCCGCAACGCGCTGTACCTCGCCTCCCGGGGGTTCGAGGTGGATGCCGTCGATCTGTCGCCGGCGGCCATCGCCTGGGGCGAGGAGCGGGCCCGCGAGGCGGGTGCCGCGATCAGGTTCCACCGCGGGAACGCCTTCGACCTCGCCGCGACCACGCTGAGCGGCCCGTACGACCTGGTCTACGACTCGGGCTGCTTCCACCACCTGCCGCCCCACCGCCGCATCAGCTACCTCGCCCTCCTCGAACGGTCCCTCGCGCCCGGCGGCCATCTCGCGCTCACCTGCTTCGCGGCCGGCGCGATGGGATCCGAGATCCCCGACGAGGAGTTCTACCGTGAGGCGGGTCTCCAGGGTGGACTCGCCTACACCCCGGAGTCCCTGCGGGCGATCTTCGGCGACCTGACCGAGGTCGAGCTGCGCCGGATGCGGGACGAGCCCGCCGAGTCCCCGCTCTTCGGCGAGCCCTTCCTCTGGACGGCCCTGCTCCGCCGCCCCGCCGGGTCATAGCCCCGGGGGGTGTCCTGTCGGGCGGGGCGGATCAGGGAGCGGTGGCCGGTGCCATGGGGCCTCCCCAGGCCCGCCAGGGCCGAGGGGAAGATCGCAAGGCCGAGGAGGGAGTCGACGCGGAGCGTCGGCGACCGACGAGAACGCGGCGAGCGTGCGTGCCGGACACCGCGAGCCCGGCCTGACCGGCAAGACGCCCCCTAGGGGTGTCCTGCCGTCAGGCGGACGGTGGCCGGGGGCGTCGCTGCGCCCACGGCCGGACCTCCTCCAATTGCGCCGCGACCCGCAGGAGGGTCACCTCGTCGTCCCGGCGGCCCACCAGTTGCACGGCGAGCGGCAGACCGTCCTCGCCGAGGCCCGCCGGGACGGAGGCCGCCGGGTGTCCTGTGACGTTCCACAGTGCGGTGTAGGCGACCATCGGGCGCGAGCGCGCCAGCGCCGTCAGCAGCCCGGCACCGTCCAGCGCGCCCACCGGGCGCGGGCGCTCGGCGACGACCGGGGTCAGCAGCAGGTCCATGGTGGTGAACATGCGGTCGGCGCGCTCCGCCAGCCGCTCCCCCGCCCGGATCCCGCGCTCCACGGCGGATTCGGGGACCAGCCGGGCGAGCGCGAGGGTCTGTCGGGTGCGCCGTTCCAGCAGGTCGGGACGCTCGACGGCGTCGGCCTCCGCCCGCACCCCACCGCAGAACTGCGCGGCGAACGCGGCCGTCGCGTCGGGGTAGCGGGGGTCGACCTCCCGTACGTCGTGGCCCAGTTCGCGCAGCGCCCGTACGGACTCCAGGACGGCCCCGACGTGTTCCGGATGCGGGCGCACCGCGGGCACGGCCGGCTTGACCGAGTAGCCGATGCGCAGCCGGCCGGGCGGGGTCTCCAGGGCCTGCACCCAGCTGGTGGTCGCGGGGCGGGCGCTCCAGCGGTCGGTGGGGGTGGTGCCGGCGAGCACGTCGTAGAGCAGCGCGGCATCGCCCACGCTGCGGGTCAGCGGCCCGACGGTGCCGAGGGCGTACCAGAGGTGCGGGTTCGGGGCGGTGGAGACGCGGCCGCGCTGGGGTTTGAGGCCGAACAGACCGCAGCAGGCGGCCGGGATGCGGATGGATCCGCCGCCGTCGCCGCCGAGGGCGGCCCCGACCAGTCCGGCCGCGACGGCGGCGGCGCTGCCGCCGCTGGAGCCGCCGGGGGTGCGGGTGGTGTCCCAGGGGTTGCGGGTGTGACCGTGGGCGGCGGATTCGGTGAAGGGCCACTGGCCGAACTCGGGCATCGTCGTCTTGCCGATGACGACGGCTCCGGCGGCGCGCAGGCGGCGTACCGCTTCGGAATCGGCCGTGACGGGGGTCCGGTTGGCGGAACCGCCGAAGGTGGTGACCTGACCCGCGACGTCCAGTTCGTCCTTGACGGCGATGGGCACGCCGTGGAGCGGGCCGGTCGGCTCCGTCGCGTCACGGGCATCGGCCTCGGCGAGGGCCTGCTCGGCGAGGACGACGCGGAAGGCCCCGAGGACGGCATCGGTCCGGGCCGTGCGGCGCAGCGCGGCCTCGACGAGGGCGCGTGAGGTGGTCTTGCCGGTGCGCACCAGCTCGGCCTGGCGTGCGACCCCCTGGAACATCAACTCCGCGTCGTCCTGGTCCTGTTCGTGTTCGTGCCCTCGTACGCCGTCGTCTGCCACGGACACCACCCTTTTCCCCTTACCTCTCGGTAACTCCGGTGCAAGGCTGGTGTCCCGGCGCTCGCGCGTCAACCCCGGCAGGGGTGGAGGCGGCGTACAGGCGGGTCAGGCGTGCCGGGCGGCGCACCTACAGGGGGTGGCCGTCGGGGATCTTCCCGCAGGGCGCGTGGACGCGGACGGCGAGGGTCCCGGTGGGTTCGTACCAGTCCACATGGACCTGGTCGCCGGTCTGCTGGTTCTCATAACGAAAGCCCATGTCCGAGATGTTCTGGCCGATGAGCTTCCAGCCCTGCCTGGACAGCCGGGAGCGGACGCGCTCCTGAGCGGTGCGGGCGGTGTCCTGAGGAATGCCGGTGGTCTCCCGTTCGAGACTGAAGGTGCGGACGTCCCTTCGGGCCTCGTCGATGTGGGCGATGGAGCGCAGTCCCCGGTGGTAACAGGCTCCCGTCTCCACCCGGTCGGGCAGCGGGCCGGACCGGACGGGCAGGGCCAGATCGTCCTCGACGCGCCCGGCCTCCGCACCGAGCCGTGCGGCGACGGCCTGGGGATCGACCTCGGGGTACGGTGCGCCGTTCCACAGGCGGTACGCGCCCCAGCCGGCGAGGAGGCAGCACACGGCACCACCGAGCGCCAGCGCCGCGAGGACGCGACGGGAACGCGGGCGGCGGCTCGGGCGCGCCGGCACTGCTGGGGAGACGTACCGTACGGAAGGCATGGTCAGAGCGTAGGCGTCCGGGTCAGGACGCCGTGGCCGGGCCCGGGCGGCGGTTGCGGATGCGGAGCACCGCGACGGACGAAGCGGTCAGTGCCGCCACGGCGGCCGCCAGCGTCAGGAGCCAGAGCGGGACGCCGCCCACCGTGAGCAGTTCGTCGTGGTAGACCGCCCTGCGGTACGGGGTGTCCTTGGCCGTGGCGCGCAGTTCGTGGTCGGCGTCGATGCGGCTCGGCACGGGGAACCGCTGGTCGATGGCGGTGAGGAAGACGGGCTCGGCGCCCGCCAGTTCGGCGAGCGGGCCGGTCTCGGGGTGGATGGTCCCGGCGAAGGTCACCTCGGGTGCGGAGCCGCCGATCGGGGAGGCGGGCTCCATGCGGTGGTCGGCGAGGACGTACAGGCCGAGGGACTGCGGTGTCTTCGCCATCCGGGAGAGCCGCATCGGGTAGACCAGCCGGTCGCTGCCGAAGCGGATCCTCAGCGGGTCCAGGTCGCCGCGCAGAGGCTTGTCCCCCGCGCGCGGGGCGAGCCGTACCGCCACGTACTCCCAGTGCTGGTCCACGTACGGCTTGACCTCGGTGGCGAGGCGGTCGGGGAGCTTGAAGCCGTTGCTCTCCAGCCAGTTCTTCAGGGCGTCCGGGTCGGTGGCGGTGAGCCGTGCGACGTCGAAGTCACCGAGCTGCTCGCGGCCGACGACACCGACCGGTGGCGCGGCGGCGCCGGGCGCGGGGGCTCCGGCGCTGTCCCGCATGCCCGTGGAGAAGGGCCAGTCGCGGTCGCGCGGCCAGAAGTAGCCGCGGGTCTTGTGCTCGGGCCGGGTGAGCCGGCCCAGTTCGTCGAACATCTCGCCGTCGCCCAGCTCCACCGTGGCCCGGCTCGGTACCGGCATGATCCAGGCGGCCCGGTGGGCGTCCCCGCCGACGGTGAACCGCATGACGATCTGCTCCGTGCGGCCGTCGAAGCGCACGACGGAGGTCTCGCGGTCGACGCCGATCCGCGACTGGCCGTCGGGAATCATGGCCCCGCACCCGCACGCGTAGGCGGGGTTGACCAGTGCGCCCAGCTGGGTCATGAGCAGGGCGGACAGCAGGGCCGGAATTCTTCGTTTCATCCACACGGGGTCTCAGACGACGGACCCTGTGATCCGGTTCCGACCCCCCTCGCCGACGGCTCCGGCCTGGCCTCATACTGTGCCCCATGACGGGGAGCGAGAAGCGGCAGCAGGCTCTGCTGCGCCGGTCCGCGGTGCTGCGCAGCCCGCTGGTTCCGGATGCCGTGGTGGCGGAGATCGCGCGGCACGACTGGGAGTCCATCGAGTGCGGCTGCGGCCGCTCGGCGGGCCATCTGGTGGACGCGGTGCGGGATGCCGCCGAGGGGCATCCCTCCGCGTTCCACGCGCTGGAGGGGCATGTCTTCTTCGCGGAGCACCTGAAGCCGCCCGCCCCGGCGGTGTGCGGTGTCCTGATGGCCGTGTGGGCCGCGCATCCGCCCCGGCGGGCGACCCGTGAGGCCCTGCTGTGGACCCTGCTGGCCCTGCTGTGCACGGTGGACGACGGCGGCACCCACGAGGCCGGACTGCACGGGCAGTGCGCCGCCTTCATCCGTACGGGTGTGGACGGGTTCCGCCGTGAGATCGCCGCCGACCCGGGCTCGGGGACCGCCGCCTACGCGGAGGGCCTCCTGGACATCCTCGGCCTGCCGGCCTGAGTCCGGGTGTCAGCCGGCCGCCGTCAGACAGTGCCGCAGCCGGGCCACGGTGACGTCCTCCAGGGACTCGGCGAAGGTCCGCGGCGGTGACGCCGGGACCGCCAGCAGGGACGGGACCACCAGGACCGCGCAGCCGGCGGCCTCGGCGGAGGCGGCGCCGTCCGGCGAGTCCTCCACCGCGACGCAGGCCCGCGGTGCGAGGCCGAGGCGCCCGGCGGCCTCCCGGTAGGGGTCCGGGTGCGGCTTCGTGCGGGCGGTGTCGTCTGCGGACAGGGTGAAGGCGAAGGGGACATGGGCCAGGGAGCCCCCGACCACCGAGTCGACGACGACCCGCGGTGACGCGCTGACCAGGGCGAAGGGCACGCCCTCCGCCTCCAGTGCGGTCAGCAGCCGCTGGGCGCCGGGCCGCATCGGCGCCCCGGCCTCCACCCCGCGGAAGAAGCTCTCGGTGAGCGCCGCCGCCACCTCGGAGGGGTCTCCCGCTCCCGAGACCCGTACGAGGTGGGCGGCGGTGTCCTCCACCGCGCGGCCGACGACTTCCGGCGCGTCCGCGTCGGTGAGCCGGTGGCCGAGGCCGCCGGCTATCTCCTCGGTGGTGCGCCACCACAGCACCTCGGTGTCGACGAGGGTGCCGTCCATGTCGAACAGGACCGCGGCGAGGGCGCTCACGCGGAGCCGGCCACGACGAGCACGGGCCGTGCGGCCAGTCCCACGGCGGCGCGCGCTCCCGGCACCAGGGCTCCGGCGTCCCGCGAGGGCAGGTCGGCCTTGACGGCCACCCCGCCCTGCAGTTCCAGGTGGAGCCGGGTCACGGAGCCGAAGAAGGAGGCGGAGACCACGATGGCCGTGCCCTCGGCGTCGGCGGTGACGGTGACGTTCTCGGGGCGTACGAGGACCTGCACCTGCGGCGTCGTGGGCACCGGGCCGTCGACGGGCAGGCGGGCTCCCGCCACCTCCACCAGGCCGGCGTCGGTGAGCCTGCCGGGCAGCCGGTTCATGGTGCCGACGAACTCGGCGACGAAGGGGGTGGCCGGGCGGTCGTACAGCTCGGCCGGGGCGGCGCACTGCTCCAGCTTCCCGGCGTTCAGGACGGCGACCCGGTCGGCCATCGACAGGGCTTCCTCCTGGTCGTGGGTGACGAAGACGGTGGTGATGCCGAGGGAGAGCTGCAGGCGCCTGATCTCCTCGCGCAGGTTGGCCCGTACCTTGGCGTCGAGCGCGGAGAGCGGCTCGTCGAGCAGGAGTACACGCGGGCGCAGGGCGAGGGCGCGGGCGAGGGCGACGCGCTGCTGCTGGCCGCCGGACATCTGGTGCGGGTAGCGGTCGCCGTGGTCGGGCAGGCCCACCAGGTCGAGGAGTTCGGCGGCGCGTTCGCGGCGCTCGGCCGCTCCGACCTTGCGTACCCGCAGGCCGAAGGCCACGTTGTCGCGGGCGCTCAGGTTCGGGAAGAGGCTGTAGGACTGGAAGACCATGCCGGCGTCGCGGCGGTTGGCCGGGACCCGGGTGATGTCCTGTCCGTCGACGAGGACCTCGCCGGAGTCGGGCTGTTCGAAACCGGCGACGACGCGCAGGGCGGTGGTCTTCCCGCAGCCGGACGGGCCGAGCAGGGCGAGGAGTTCACCGGGTTCGACGGTGAGGTCGAGCCCGTCGAGGGCGACGGTGGACCCGAACGCCCTGCGCAGGCCGCGGAATTCGACGCGCGCGCCCGCGGGCCGGTCGGGATCCGCCGGCTTCCTGGCCGCGGGAAGGGTGGTGGGCGTGGTGGACATGGGCTCAGGACTCCTTGCGGGAGGTGGTGGCGGGTGCGGCCGCGGCCGTGGAGGGGGTGGTCCCGGCCCGGGAGAGGGCGATCAGCAGCAGCCAGGTGATCAGGAGGCTGAGGATGGAGACGGCCACCGACATCCGGGCCTGCGCACCGGAGATCGAGACGATCCACACGGCGAAGGGCTGGAACCCGAGGAGGGAGGCGATGGTGAACTCGCCGAGCACCAGGGCCAGGGTGAGGAAGGCGGCGCCGGCGAGCGAGGCCCTCAGGTTCGGCAGCAGCACGCGCAGGACGACGTACGGCCAGCTCGCGCCGCAGCTGCGGGCCGCCTCGACCAGGGTCGGTACGTCGACGGCGCGCAGGCCCGCGTCGAGCGAGCGGTAGACGAAGGGGAGCGCCAGGACCGTGTAGGCGAGGACCAGGACGACGGGGAAGTTCTCGTTCTGGACGGCGATGAAGGTCTGGTACAGCGGGGTCCGTGACAGGTGTTCCGGTCCCCAGCGCAGCACGGTGGTGATTCCGGTGACCAGCGCGATCGGCGGCACCACCAGCGGCAGCATGCACATGACCTCGACGACCGGACGCAGTCGCGGGGAGCCGATGCGTACGGCCACCAGCGCGGGTACGGCGAGCAGCAGCGACAGGGCGATGGTCGCGGCGGCGAGGCCGAGGGAGAGCAGCAGGCTCTCGGTGAACCCGTCGGCGGAGAGCAGCTCGGTGTACGCCTCGAAGGTGATGCCCTGGCCGGGCACGTGCACGGTGAAGACGAAGGAGGCGACGAGCGGGACGAGGAAGTAGGCGCCGGCGAGGGCGAGGACGGCTCCGCGCCAGATCCTGGGGCGGGGCCGGCGGGCCGGGGTCCGTGCCGGGGCTCCGGCCTCCGGTGCTCCCGTGTCCCGGGCGCTGTCGGAGTACCGGGTGGTCGAGGTCATCGCAGCCATCGGGCGCTCCGTCGCTGGAGGGGCAGGTAGACCGCCATGACCAGGCCGGCGATCAGGATCATGTCGAGGCCGAGGGCGAGCGCCACGTTCTCCTGGCCGGTGAGCACGTTCCCGGACAGCGCGTCCGCGATCTTGAGCGTGACCAGGGGGACGGAGCCGCCGACGAGGGCCGCGGCCGTGGCGTGGGCGGCGAAGGCGGTCCCGAAGAGCAGCACGAACCCGCCGAGCAGGGAGGGCGCGAGCACGGGCAGGCCGACATGGCGCCAGAACTGCCATCCGGTGGCCCCGCTGCTCTGGGCGGCCTCGCGCCATTGCGGGCGCAGTCCGTCCAGCGCCGGGGCGATCACCAGCACCATCAGGGGGATCAGGAAGTACAGGTACACCACGGTGAGGCCGGTGAAGGAGTACAGGTTCCAGCCGAGGGAGGTGAGGTCGGCGAGCTGGGTGACGACGCCGGAGATTCCGACGGTGGCGATGAAGGCGAACGCGAGGGGTACGCCGCCGAAGTTGGCGAGCACCCCGGAGGCGGTCAGCGCGGCGCTGCGCAGGCCCGCGGAGCGGGAGGTGACCACGGCCTGGGCGATCACCACGCCCAGGACGCCGCCGACGAGTGCGGTGAGGGCGGAGAGCTGGACGCTGCCGATGAGGGAGCCGAGGTAGGGGCCCTGGAGGGAGCGCGCGAGGTGCTCGCCGGTCACCTGGGTGGCGCCGCTCGCCGGGTCGGTGCGGGTGACCGCGCCGTAGGCCATGGCGCCGAGCGGGATGCCGAAGCAGAGGCCGGTGAAGGTGAGCAGCGGGAGGGTCGCGAGCCAGGTGCGCGGGCCGCGGGGGCCGGGGGGGGGGGGCCCCCCCGGCCGCGGGGGGGGGGGGGGGGGAAAAAAGTACGAGCGCGGGGACCCCCAAAACGCCCGGGGGGGGGTCGGCAGGT